>NZ_CP180346.1:2810000-2817605 GCF_048007885.1 Polymorphobacter sp. | reverse complement strand
CGCTCGGGGATCAATTGGTTCGTGAGGGCTTAGCCAGAACATGGACGGGGCGGCGCGAACCTTGGTGTTAGGTGGTCACAAGGAGCTGGGTTCTGGTCCACTCCACAGACAAGAATGGCTTGTCTAGCGTCGCCTTTGCGCCCCTTAGCTGACCTACCTCGCCAAGAAGCCTTTGCCGAAAGCAGCCATTATCGAACTGCGCATTCAAGCGGTCTCGTCGGGTTTCCGCGCTCTTGGCAACTGCACTTCAAGCTTGGCATTCTTGCGCCAAACCAGCGTGCCGCCCGCCCGGTCAACGATGGCGCTGGCAATGGCGAGGCCTAGCCCGGAGCCGTTTGAGCTCTGGCCTTTGGCGAAGCGTTCGCGCAAGCGCTTGCGATCAGCTTCGGCAACCCCCGGTCCTTCATCAATGACGCTGATCGTGATGCCCTGCTCGCTGGCTGCTGCACAGAGCGTCACCGCGCCTTGGCCATGATGAAGCGCGTTGCTCACAAGATTCCGAAGCGCTTCATCGAGATCAGCGGCAACCACGGGCGCCGGCGCCTCGGCTTCGACGACAAGACTGCGGCCCATCCGGTCAGCCAGCGGCAGAAACTCGGCGGCGATTCCACGGCACAGGCGGGCTGCATCGATCACCCGGGCCTCGCTTGCGTCCAGCCGGGCTGCATCGAGGCGGGCCATGGCCAGCACCTGGCTGATCGCTCGGCTCATCCGGTCAAGGTCCGCAGTCAGGCCGGCAACGTCAACAGGATGCCCCGCCATAGCCGTATCAATGCGCAGCCGGGCGGTTGCCAGCGGGGTTCGCAGCGCGTGGGCGGCATCGGCAGCGAGGCGGCGTTCGTTCAGATAGGCATCGGCCAGCCGGTCAAGCGCATGGTTGGTGGCAGTCACGAACGGTTTGACTTCTTCGGGCAGGCCGCCTGGATCAAGCCGCATTTCGGGCTGGTCGGGCCCGATGCGTTTCAGATGCTCCACGCTGTCCGACAGTGGGCGCAGGCTCCAGCCGGCCACAGCCATGCCCGCCACCGGCGCGATGATGGCGAATGGCAGCAGCACCAGCAGCAGTTCGGCATATTCGACATGGGCGGGATCAAGCGTGTCGCCAGCCTCTATCTCCTTGAGTTCAACGGCCACGAAGCCCAGCGTGACAATGGCCGCCACGACGATGATGCCCCCGATCGACAGGCCGATGCGGCGACGCAGCGAGCTCATGGCTCCTCCCCGATAACCAGTCGCCAACCGATGCCGCGCCAATTCTCGATGAAGAAGCCGCCGGGCGCCAGGCGCTTGCGCAGGCGCGAGACGATGGCCTCCAGCGCATTGGGGCTCACCGCTTCATCCAGCGTGTACAGCCTGTCCTGAACAATATCGCGGATGACTACGCCGGGCATGGCCTCCAGCAGCAGGCGCAGAAGCGCGAATTCGCGGCGGCCGAGATCAAGCGGCACGTCATTCAGCCAGGCCTGCTGCGCACCCGTGTCGAGCCGCATCGGGCCTTGGGCCAGAACGGGCGGCTGGCGCTGGCCGGGACGGCGCAGCAAGGCGCGCAGACGGGCCGCCAGTTCATCCAGATCATAGGGCTTCACGACATAATCATCGGCGCCCGCATCAAGACCGGCAATGCGATCCTCCACGTCACCGAAGGCCGTCGCGACCAGCGCAGGGACGCCGTGACGGGCCAGCAGAGGCAGAAGGGACAGGCCTTCGCCATCGGGCAGGCGGCGATCGACGATGGCGGCATCAAAGCGGGACACGGCGAGACAATCGTGCGCCGCCGCCAGCGTGGGCACGGCATCAACGGCAAATCCGCGCCGCTCAAGGCCGCTGGCCGCCAGCACGCGCAGGTCTGTTTCATCTTCTATCAGGAGGATATGCACGGCCAACGAATAGCATCCCGCCGCCCTGCCGCGAAGCCTGTCAGCCTCTGGTCAGCCTTTCTTGCTAGGCCAGCGGGCATGACATCAATTCCTTTCCCCAATATCGCAGTCTTGGCGGCCGTTCTGTTGGTTTCGGCCTGTGGGCCGTCCGCCTCCGAAAAGCCGGCCGCGCCAGCCAAAGTGGAGGCCATCGGCCATGAAACCGAATTGATGCGTCTGGCCCTGACGCCTGAGGCCGTGCAGCGGCTGGGGTTGGTGACCGAGGCCGTGCGTCTGCCGCGCGGGACCGTGCTCTCGCGCACGGTGCCGGGCGAGATCGTCGCCGCGCCGGGCGCCGGAGGCCTGCCGGTGGCGGCCGGGACTGATCTGGCAACGCTGGCGAGCTTGCAGGCGCGGGCCGATGCCGATGTGGCCCGCAGCACGGCCGATCTGAAACTGGCCGAGGCCAATCTGAAGCGCGCCACCCGCCTGGTTGAGGCCGAAGCCGGGAGCATCCGTGCTCGTGACGAAGCCACCCAGCAGGTCGCCGCCGCGAAGGCAGCGCTGTCGGCGGCCACCGGGCAGCGCAAGGCACTGGGTGCTGAGGTGGCTGGCCTTGCAAATGCGGGTGCCATCTGGGTGCGCGCGCAGGTTCCGGCCGCTGATCTGGCCCGCATCGATCGCGCCGCAGCGGCGGCGGTGCGGCCTGTGGGCGGCAGGGCCGGCGTGGCGGCGAGGCCAGTGCAGGGACCGGCAACGGCCACGCCGGCGGCGGCCAGTGTCGATCTTTATTATGCGCCGGCCGCGCGAGCTGAATTGCTGCTGGGTGAGCGCGTTCTGGTTGATCTGGCCGAACAGGGCGCTGCCGGAGCAACGGCGCTGGACGTGGCGGCGTCCGCGATCCTCACCGACATTAACGGCGGTGAATGGGTCTATGTCGAAACCGACAGACGCACCTATGAACGGCGGCGTGTTGAGGTGACCCGCATCATGGGCGGCCGGGCTGTGCTGGCACGCGGGCTGGAACTGGGCGCCAAGGTGGTTACCGCCGGCGCCGCCGAACTGTTCGGCACCGAATTCGGAACCAAGTGATGCTGGCCGCGCTGATCGGATCGTCGCTGCGCCAGCGCGCGCTGGTGCTGGCGCTGGCGCTGGTGCTGACCATTTTCGGCGTGCGCGCGGCATTAAACGCCAAATTCGACGTGTTCCCCGAATTCGCGCCGCCCATCGTGGAGGTGCAGACTGAAGCGCCGGGGCTGGCCACCGAGGATGTCGAGGCGCTGGTAACGGTGCCGATCGAAACGGCGGTTAACGGCGTGCCGGGGCTGGCCACGCTGCGCTCCAAATCGGTGCTGGGGCTTTCATCCGTTGTGTTGGTGATGGACCGCGCTGCTGATCCCATGCGCACCCGCCAGATGGTGCAGGAACGGCTGGCCACCGTCACCCCTCGGCTTCCTGCGGCGGTGCGGCCGCCGGTGATGCTGGCACCGCTGTCAGCCACCAGCCGGGCGATGAAGATCGGGCTGTGGTCTGACACGATGGACCAGATGACCATGACGGAAGCCGCGCGCTGGACGATCCGGCCGCGCCTGATGGCGGTGCCGGGCGTGGCCAACGTCGCCATGTGGGGCGCGCGTGACCGCCAGTTGCAGGTGCTGGTCGATCCGGTGCGGCTGGCGGCGGCCGGTGTGACCGTTGCCGACGTTCAGCGCGCGGCGGGCGATGCCGTGGTGATTGCCGGCGGTGGTTTTGTGGACAGTCCCAATCAGCGGCTGGCGGTGCGGCAGGTGGTGGGTGTCAAGTCCAGCGTCGATCTGGCCAGCGCCGTCATCCGCAGCGTGAACGGCGCGCCGGTGCGGATCGGCGACGTGGCGCAGGTGACCGAAGGCTTTGCCCAGCCGATTGGCAACGCCATCATCAATGGCCGCGCCGGCCTGCTGCTGATCGTGGAGAAGCAGCTGGGCGCCAACACGCTGGAGGTAACGCGCGGGGTGGACAAGGCGCTGGCGGAATTGCGCCCCGGCCTCAAGGGCCTGAACGTCGATGGCGGCATCTTCCGGCCGGCCACCTTCATCGAACGCGCGCTGGCCAATCTGGGCGAAGCCATGTGGATCGGCATCGTGCTGGTGGCGGCCGTGCTGATCCTGTTCACGCGCAATTGGCGCACGGCGCTGATCAGCATGACGGCGATCCCGCTGTCGCTGGTGGGCGCTGTGCTGGTGCTGACGGCCTTTGGCGTCGGCATGAACACGATGGTGATCGCCGGCCTGGTGATCGCGCTCGGTGAAATCGTCGATGATGCGATCATCGATGTGGAGAATATCGGCCGGCGGCTGCGGTTGGAGGCCGAGCGCCCGGCACCGCGCCCGCCGCTCGTCGTCGTACTGGCCGCCAGCCTGGAGGTGCGCAGCGCCGTGGTGTTCGCCAGCGCCATCGTGATGCTGGTGTTCCTGCCGGTGTTTTTCCTGGGCGGCGTGTCGGGCAGCTTCTTCCGACCGCTGGCCACGGCCTATATCGCCGCCATCGGCGCGTCGCTGCTGGTGGCGCTCACCGTCACACCGGCGATGTGCCTGTTGCTGCTGCCGGGCGCTGCGGAACAGGCCGAGCCGCGCTGGGTGCTGGCCTTGCGGCAGCGCTACACGCGCCTGCTGGCGCGCCTCGCGCCGCGCAGTGGCATTGCCATCGCCACGGTGGCCGGCGGCATCCTGTTGTCGGTGGCCGGCGCCGGCCTGCTGCGCCAGCAATTCCTGCCGGACTTCCGCGAAACCGATTTCCTGATGCACTTTGTCGAGAAGCCCGGCATCGGCATCGAGGCGATGGACCGCGTTACCATTCTGGCGTCGAAGGAACTCACCGCCATTCCCGGCGTGCGCAACTTCGGTTCGCACATCGGCCGGGCCGAGCAGGGCGACGAAGTTTATGGCCCCAATTTCACCGAATTGTGGATCAGCCTGGATGAAACGGCCGACTATGATGCCACGGTCAAACGCGTTGAGGCCGCGATCGCCGGCTATCCCGGTCTGCAGCGTGACGTGCTCACCTATTTGCGTGAACGCATCAAGGAAGTGCTCACCGGCGCCGGTGCAACCGTGGTGGTGCGGCTCTATGGGCCGGATCTGGCGCAGTTGCGCTCTCTGGCTGAACAGGTGCGCGCTGGCCTGGACGGCGCCGAAGGCGTCAAGGATCTGAAGGTCGAACAGCAGAGCCTGATCCCGCAGATACAGATCACACCGCGCCCCGAGGCGCTGGCACTGGCCGGCGTGACGGCAGGGGATGTGCGGCGCGCCGCGGCAACGCTGATTGGCGGCACGCGGGTGGGCGAAATCTACCGCGACCAGAAAAGCTTCGAAGTCGCAGTGTGGGCCGTGCCGGAGGCGCGCAGCGATCTCGGTGCGGTGAGGCGCCTGATCGTGCCGGGGGCCGCGCCGGTGCCCGGCCAGGCCGGATCGGCGTTGCGGCTGGGCGATCTGGCGCGCGTGGCCGTGGTGCCGGCGGCGAATGAGATCAAGCGCGAGGCCGGTTCGCGCCGCATCGATGTGACGATGAACATCGCCGATGGCGCCGATCTGGCCAGCGTGGCGCAGGCGGTGGAAGTCAAGGTGAAGGCGATCGCAATGCCGGCTGGATACTACCCCCAGTTCCTCGGCGAATGGCAGGCGCTGCAGGAATCGCGCCGGCAACTGGGGGTGCTATCCATGGTCTGCCTTGTCGGCATCCTGTTCCTGGTCTGGCTGGAATTCCGGTCAGGACGCATCGTGGGCCTGGTCGCGCTCAGCCTTCCGTTCGCGCTGGTCGGCGGGGTCATCGCCGCGGCGCTGGGTGGCGGCGTGCTGTCGATGGGGGCGCTGGTTGGCTTTGTCACCGTGCTCGGCATCTCGGCGCGCAACGGCATCATGCTGCTCAGCCATTTCCGCCATCTGGAACGGGAAGAGGGCGAAGCCTTCGGCCTCACGCTGGTGCAGCGCGGTGCTGCCGAACGGCTGGTGCCGATCCTGATGACGGCGGGCACGGCGGCATTGGCGCTGCTGCCGCTGGTGGTGCGCGGCAGTGTGCCGGGCCACGAGATCGAATATCCGATGGCGCTGGTGATCCTGGGCGGGCTGTTCAGCTCCACCATGCTCAACCTGCTCTGGATGCCAGCACTCTACCTGCGGTTCGGCAAGGAGGCGCAGGCATGAAGCGCGCCCTTTTGATGGCGTTGCTGCTGGCCGGGTGCGTGGCAAAGCCCCCGCCAAATGCAGCGCCGCCCCCTCCGGCAGCCGCCAGCGGTTCCTTCATTGGCGCCCCTGATGCGGTTGCGGCTCCTTCGCAATGGTGGCGGCTGTACGGCGATGTCGCCTTGAATGAACATGTCGCCCGCGCGCTGGCTGCCAACCCTGATCTGCGCGCGGCGGTGGCCACCCTTGATGCGGCCCGTGCCAATGCCCGCGCAGCTGGCGCCAACCGCACGCCCGACATTGTGCTGGAAAGCGGCGCCAGCCCAACCACGCGCGGCGTCAACCAGCCCAGCACCACGACCGTGCTCAAATCCAGTTACGAACTGGGTGCGGAGGTGGCGTGGGAGGTCGATCTGTTCGGCCGGTTGCGCAACCAGTCATCGGCTGCCAGCGCCGACGCCGAGGCCGCTGCGGCTGCACGTGATGGCGTGCGGCTTGCAATTGTGGCCGATACAGTCGGTGCGTATCTCGATCTGTGCTGGGCTGGCGAATTGGCCAGCATTGCCGCACGGCAGATCACCGTGCAGCGCAAACAAGTCGAAACGGTGCAGCGCCAGTTCCAGGCTGGCGAGGTGTCGCCGCTGGAAGTGGCGCAGGCCCGCCAGTTGCTGGGCAGGCTGGAAGCCGGCCTGCCGGCGTTCGAGGCCGACGCCCAGCGCGCCCGCTACATGCTGGCCAATCTGGAAGGCCTGCCGCCTGCCCAGGCTGCGCAATTTCAGTGCCAGCGCCCGCCGGCCATCGCCGGGGCACTGCCTGCAGGCGATGGTGCCGGGCTGCTGGCGAGGCGGCCCGACATTCGCGAGGCCGAAAGACGGCTGGCCGGTGCCGGTGCCCGCGTGAAAGTTGCTACGACCGAAATGTATCCGCGGGTAAGTCTGGGCGCATCGGGTGGCCTTATCGCTGGCGCGCTGGACGCCTTCATCACCCCGCTGATCAGCTGGTCGTTCATCAACCCCGCCCGCATCAACGCCCGCATCGCGCTGGCCAAGGCCAATCAGGAGGGGGCGCTCGCGCAATATGACGCCACCTGGCTGCGGGCGCTGCGGGAGGTGGAAAGCGCGCTGGCAGATCTCAATGCCGAACGCCGCGCCAACCAGTCATGGACAGCTTCTGCCACCGACGCGCGGTCCGCAGCCCGCCGAGCCGATGCGCGGGTGGCAATCGGAGATGCCAACCCACTGCTCGCACTCGATGCCCGTCGCACCGCTATCGACACCGAACTGCAGGCCAGCCTCTCCTTCCGCCGTCTGGCCCAGCGTCAGGTCTTCCTGTTCAGAAGCCTTGGCGGTGGATGGGAAGACATAGCAGAGCCCACCAATGCAAAGAGGCAAGGAGGGTAGCGTGCCATCATATTCCCGGCCAATTCCGGCCGAGGAGCATGATCATGGGACATTCAAATCTTGAGCCAGGATCGAGGCAATCACGCCCCTGGAACGCGGGCCGCATAGTTGGCACAAAACGCCCGCTGAAACCTCGCGATGTCTGGGCAATCCGATTTTTCCTGGACGAACATCAGCAACTCCGGGACCGTG